>JAIOPP010000007.1 GCA_021413845.1 Planctomycetia bacterium
GTCAGGCCTTCACGCGTCGTCCCTTGAAAGTCAACGAAGGCATGAGCGGCGTGTGCCGCGCGGCGACAGGGGTGCGAACGAAAGTCACTCGACATGAGGAAGTTCTCGTAATGACGTGCGTCAAGCTTCCACTACGCTCGCATTCGAGGCCTTACGACAACTCCGCGATCGGATTGCCGTGCGGCAGGATCGGCATCGGGCGTCCGCTGCGGTCGAGGAACGCGTGGTGGTAGTCGATCCCTAAGAAGCGATAGACCGTGGCGAGTAGGTCGTTTGGATCGAGGCGATTGTCTTTCGGGTACTCGCCTTTGTCGGTCGTCGAACCGATGACCTGACCCATGCGTGCGCCGCCTCCGGAAATCAGCACCGACTGAGCGCCGGGCCAATGATCGCGGCCGGGCTGCATCACGCCGGAGCGTGTTCCGCGAGCCGAATTGACCCGCGGAGTGCGGCCGAACTCGCCGGCGACGATCAACATCGTTTTGCGATCGAGTCCGCGAGCGTAGATGTCTTCGACCAAGGCTGCGACGGCCTTGTCGAACGGTGCCAAGCGCACGCCGAGGTCGTAGTAGAGATCGCCGTTGACGGCGTGGATGTCCCAGTTGCCGGCCGTGCGAGTTTCATCGACGCCGGGGACATTGGGATTGTTCATGTCCATCCGGACGAAGCTGCAGCCCGCCTCGACGAGCCGGCGCGCGAGCAAGGCGCGTTGCCCCCATTCATGCCGGCCGTAACGATCGCGGGTCGCTTCGCTTTCATTCGTCAGGTCGAATGCTTGTCGAGCCTTTTCGCTCGTGAGTAAGTCTAAAGCCCGTTGGTTGAAGGCGTCCATCGCCGACATCGAGAGCGAGCCATCGGCCTCGCGACGAAATGTATCGAAGGCCTTCAACAGCGCGGCACGGTCGCCGAGGCGACCCTTCAGCGCGGAGCTCACCGCGAGATTCGGCACCTTGAAGCCCGGCGCTCCCGGATTGCCGCCGACCACGAACGGCATCGTCGATTCGCCAAGGTAGGCGCTGCCGTCACCATAGGCGCGGGCCGAGCTGGCGACGTGGTTCGGAACGCCCACTTGCCGATTTTCGCGCATCTTGGCGACGATCGGTCCGACACAGGGGAACTCCGAAATCGGATCGACGCTCGGTGTGTGTCGACCGCTGAGAAAACGGACCGAGCCTTGGGCGTGCTGCGAATCTTCGTGTGTGATCGAGCGGATGATGCTGAACTTATCGGCGACGCGAGCATGCAACGGCAGGAGTTCGCAGATGTCCATGCCCGGCGCTTTGGTCGCGATCGGTCGCATCGGCTTCAAGAAAGCCGCGACGCGAAATCGGACCGGGGCAACAAACGTGCGGACGGGAGTTCATGGGTGATGTCTCATCGCGGAGAAGTCCGTTCGCTGACAAGGCTCAAGACGGACGAGAGCCTACATTCGACGAATATCGATCGTCGAACGAAGCGAAGCGGACGAGCAGGTAGGGCTGAGGGCTCGTGATTTTCAATGGGATCTGCAGTCTAGGTTCATCGACAGTTCGAGGTCAACGACATTAAAGTCTCGTCGCTTCCGACAGGGGTCGCCGACGCAGTTTTGAAAACCAACTCGCTAGGGTGGAATTGGCCAGACCGGAATAGCGACCTCGCAGAACGGTCAGACCAATCGCTCGCTGCCGGCGCACGTTGAAACGGGCATGCCGAATTCGCCGCGCCGCGATTGCCGCACTTCGGCTTCTCGCGTAGAATTGGTTCATCGACAACCGCCGATGCGTTTAGTCTTGCAGGAAAATTTCTCCTCCGCAAGAGACAATTCGCGGCCGTCGCCCCGCCTCAAACTCCCGCCCCGATCGTCGCACCAGTTCATGTATTCATCGCCTCACTGCGCGCGAATCATCGGCGTCGTGCTCGGCTTAGCCGTCTGCGCGATGCCTCAACCCGCCGCAGCGGAAGCGGAACCGGCGCTGCACGCGCAGATCGACGCCCTGGTCGCGAAGCGATTACTCGAGCGAAGGATCGCTCCGGCTGGAGTGTGCAGCGACGCCGAGTTCGTGCGGCGCATCTATCTCGATCTCACGGGCGTTATTCCTTCGGCAAAACAAGCCCGTGATTTTCTCGACGACGGAAGTCCCGGCAAACGCGCGCGATTGATCGATCGGTTGTTGGTGAGTCCCGAGTATGCCTTGCACATGGCTCGGGTCTTCGACGTAATGCTGACGGAACGACGCATCCCGACGATCAGCTCCTACGACATTCCGCAAGCAGCCTGGCGTGCCTATCTGACGGAGTCGTTCGCCGCGAACAAGCCGTGGGATCGGAAGGTCCAAGAGATCCTCGGCAGCGATGGAACCGACGAGAAGCTCGGCAGCGGCGTGAAGTTTTACTTGGTGCGCGATGTCGAGCCGCATGCGCTCACACGCGACGTGGGCCGGCTATTCCTCGGCGTCGACCTGCAGTGCGCTCAGTGTCACGACGATCCGCGGTTCGACGACTATCACCAAGCCGACTATTACGGTCTCTACGCCTTCGTGCAGCGGATGAAGCTGCACCCGATGATGCCGCGCGGCGCACAAGTCGCCGAAACGGCCGAAGGGAAAACGACCTTCACCTCGGTCTTCACCACCAAGAACGGCGAGACGTTTCCCCGCTTGCCCGGCGGCGAGATGCTGGCCGACCCGATGCTGGATAAAGGGAAGGAATACGTCGTTAAGCCCGGCCCGAAGGACCGCAGCGTCCCGACCTATAGTCGACGGCTGAAGCTCTCCGAACGGTTGCCGCGGCAAGAAACGAAAGGCTTCGCGCGCAATATCGCCAATCGTGTCTGGGCGCAGTTCTTCGGGCGCGGCATCGTGCATCCGCTCGATTTGCACCATGCGACGAATCCGCCGTCGCATCCGGAGTTGCTCGAACGACTCGAACAGTGGATGGTCGAACATCAGTACGATCTTCGCGGTTACATTCGGGAGCTCGTCCTAAGCGGCGCCTACCAACGCTCGAGCGTTCTACCTGCCGATGTGAAAGAATTGTCCGACGACGCCTTTGCCGTCGCGCCGCTGCGCGGACTTACGGCCGAACAGCTTCGTTGGTCGCTGCTGCAAGCGACCGGGCGCATCGAGATGCACTACGCGAAGCTCGCTGCAGCGGCGACGAAGGCTTCGGCCGATAAGAAGCCGGCCGTCGCCGAGCCCGAATGGAAGGTTAAGCACGTGGGCAACGAAGCGCTCGAGCGACAAAGTGCGACTCTGATCACGGCGTTCGCCGGCCTCCCCGGGCCAGGCCGAAGGAGCGTTCGATCCGGTCGTCGATCAGGCGCTCTTTCTGAGAAACAGCGTGAAGCTCTTGCCGCTGTTGCAAGCGGAGCCTGGTACGACGCTCGAGCGGCTCGGCGCGATCGTCGATAGTGCGTCGCTTGCCGAGGAGTTGTACCTGAGCGTTCTGACGCGCCGGCCGATGTCCGACGAGATCGACGACGTCCGACGAATCCTCGGCGTTGCGAAGTCGCCGGCCGCGCGGCGCGAAGCTTTGCAAGGCTTGGTTTGGGGACTGTTGTCGTCGGCAGAGTTTCGTCTGAACCATTAGACGCAGGTACGCATGTCCCATCGCAAACACCTCCTCGATCGTGCCGTCTCGCGTCGCACGGTACTTGCCGGCGCGGCGCTCGGTTGCGGCGCCCTCGCATTGCCGTTGCGGGCAGCCTCTGCCGTCGCGCCGCGCAAGCAACTCCTGCTGCTATTTCTTTCCGGCGGCGCGAGTCAGTTCGAAACTTGGGATCCCAAGCCCGCCACGAAGACCGGCGGACCTTACCGCGCGATTTCGACTTCGCTCTCCGGCGTCCGAATCGGTGAGCTCTTGCCGCACTCGGCGAAGAACATGCACCGGCTCAGCGTCGTGCGCAGCGTAAACTCCGGCATCGCCGATCATTTCCAGGGGCACTACGCGATGCAGGCCGGGCGCATCGTCCCCGGCTATCCGGTGGTCGGCTCGGCGGCGGCGAAGTTGCTCGAACGTCCGGATGACATCTTGCCCGGCTACATTTCGATTCGTCGCGATGGGCCCAAGGCTTACACCGATGTGGGGAGCGCCGGGTTCTTAGGCGCAAAGTACGAGGGAGTTCGGATTCTCAACAATCAGCCGCCGGAAAACTTAGTGCGACCCGCTGCCGTCGCACCGACGCTGGCTGATGCGGTCGATCGGATGCGTCGAAGCGCGAACGATCGCTTTCGACAAGGTCGTGAACCGGCAGCGATCGATGCCTACGGCACGACGTACGATCAAGCCGACGCGCTCATGCAGCGCCGCGAGATTTTCGATCTCACGAAAGAATCGCCGGCCGACCACCAGCGCTACGGCAACCACGACTTCGGCCGCAACTGTTTGCTCGCGCGCCGCGTGCTGCAGTCCGGAATCAGCTGCGTGCGCGTGACGCACTTCGATTGGGACGCGCATCAAGACAATTTCTACTGGCATCAGGTGCGCTGCGGCGAGTTCGACCGGACGTTCATCACGCTGCTCGACGACCTTGAGCAGCGTGGCATGCTGGAACACACGCTCGTCGTCGTCAGCGGCGAAATGGGCCGCACGCCGCAGATCAACCATCTCGGCGGACGCGATCATTGGGGACGAGCTTGGAGCGTGGCGATGGCCGGCTGCGGAGTGAAGCCGGGAATCGTGCATGGGTCGACGAATGAGACAGGCACCGAAGTCAAAGACGGCCTGGTCAAGCTCGGCGACCTGTTCCACACCTATCTCACGGCTCTCGGCATCGACTCTCAAGCCAAGTACGAAATCGGCGGCCAATCGAATCCTGTCGCCGATCCGGCGGCGAAACCCATCGCCGCCGTGCTCGCTTAACGATCGCTGCGGCGCAACTTTATGACCATCGATCCTGCCACAACGAAACTTGTCGTCGAATTCAAGCACGACGTGCCGCTGATGTGCTGCGCGTTCGACGCAAGCGGCCGCTTTCTCATTGCCGGCGGTCGAGATACTAATGTCGTGGCGATTGAAACGGCTTCCGGTCGGAAGAAGATTCTTGCTGGGCACGAGAGTTGGATCGGAATCGCGACGCGCGCGGCGGACCTCGTCCTGACGGCCGATTATGCGGGGCGCGTCGTCGCTTGGGATTGCCGCGGCGAAGAACCGAAGTCGCGCTGGACGATCGACGCGCATCCGAGCACGATCTACGGTCTGGCCGCCGCCGTCGACGGAAAAACATTCGCGACCGGCGACCGCGAGGGAGTCGTGCGCGTTTGGCGTACTGCCGACGGTAAGCAACTCCACGAGCTGCCGCGAATCGAATATCCGGTTTACGGAGTCGCGCTGCATCCCGACGGCAAACGGATCGTGACCGCCGATCGGCAACCGCAGAAGCCGCGAATCAAAGTATGGGACATCACCTCGGGTACGGAACGACTCTCGATCGACGTCGCCGAACTATCGGGTTATCGGCGCGTGGAAGATATCGAATGGGGCGGCATTCGCGCGCTCGCCGTCTCGCCGGACGGCGCGCAGATCGTCGCCTGCGGTCGGACCGGTTACGACGGCCAAGCGTGCGCCATGGTCTACGACGCCGCGACCGGTAAGCTGCAACGCAAACTCGCCGTCGCTTTAAAGGGTGGTTTCTATTACTCGGCCAAGTTCCATTCTCAAGGCTTCCTAGTCACCGCCGGAGGCGACCTCGGCAAGAGAGAGTTTCGCTGTTGGAAACCGAACGCCGACGAATCGTTGTCGAACGTTGCTACTTCGGGGCCGTGCCTCGGCATGGATCTTCATCCGAGCGGAGAGAAGATCGCCGTGGCGCAAGCGATCGGAACCAAAACCTATCCGGAGTTGGGGGCTCTCGCCGTATTCGAATGGTCGAAGTAACGGCCTGAACTCAATTGCGTCGCAAGAATGGAAGGTTGTCGATGATCTCTTCTCATGGACCAAGTGCCGCACGTGCGACTCGACGCGCGGCGTTGCAGATCGGCGCGGGTCTGTTCGGCCTCAATCTTCCTCAGGCACTCCGAGCGTCGCCATCGACCGCTCGCAAGTCGCCTGAAATGTCTTGCATCTTTATCTTTTTAGCCGGCGGCCCAAGTCAGTTCGAGACGTTCGACCCGAAGCCCGACGCCCCCGTCGAAGTTCGCGGCCTCTGGAAGCCGACGCAGACGAGCGTGCCGGGCACATTGATCTGCGAAAAGCTGCCGCTCATGGCGCAGCGTATGGACAAGGTCGCCGTCATCCGTTCGTGGCAAGGAACCAGCGGCGGACATGACATCGGCTCGCGGCATGTCGCATCGGGGTTTTTGCCGATGCGAGGCGAGCAGTTCTTTCCGAATTGCGGCTGCCTAGTGTCGGCCCTTCGGGGCAACAAGGTGAAGGGGATGCCGGCGCACTTCGGGATCCCCGTCGCAGCCCGCTACACCGATCCGCCGGGCTATCTCGGTGCGGCCTATGAGCCCTTCAACGTCAAAGGGGATCCCCGCGCGCCGGAACTGCAATTCAGCAAGTTGAGCGTCGGGTCGAATCGATTCGAGGATCGACGTTCACTGCTCACACAACTGGACAATCTCGACAAGCTCGCCGAACTCGGTGCCGGCCCTTACGAGGCGCACGACAAGTTCGGCGAAGAAGCGATCGCGCTGCTGACCAGCGGCGCAATCGCCCGAGCGATGAATCTCGAAGGGGAACGGACCGAGCTGCGCGAGCGCTACGGCGAAAACATCTATGGCCGGCGCGTGTTGATGGCGCGCCGCTTGATCGAGGCCGGCGCACGGTTCGTAACCGTCAACCACGCCGTGCAAGGGGGTTTGTTCGGCGACGGAAAGACCGACGGGACCTGGGACAACCATCAGCTCCTCTTCGATTCGATGATGTCGTTCGGACCGACTCCGGCGCAGATCCCCAGCGGCTACAAGTGGCATTCCTATCGCGGCCCCGGCAACCTGCCGCAATTGGACATGTCGCTTTCGACGCTGCTCGACGACTTA